>NZ_JBHJWQ010000001.1:560618-572556 GCF_042266885.1 Streptomyces sp. NPDC056061
CCCCGGCGGGGGCTGGGGGGGGGGGGGGGGGGGGGGGGGGGGGGCCGGGGGCCGCGGCGGGGCCCGGCGCCCCCCCGGCCGCCCGCCCCCACGACCCCACGCCCTTGGGCCGTGCGCGGCGGCCCGTCCGGGGGAGTGTGCGGCCGCCTCGGTGACGGGCGGGTGCACGAGCCGTCACGGCGTCACCAGCACCGCCGTCGCGTCGTCGTGCGTCTTGCCGCGGCGCAGCAGCGCGCGTCCGGTGTCCGAGTCCTCCAGGGCCCTGACCCGGTCGATCAGTCCCTGGGGGCCCGCCTCGCCGAGCACCGCGAGGCAGTCCGCCCAGTCGCCCTCGCGGAACGTCTCGACCCAGCGGCCGGCCCCGTCGGTGAGCGCCGCCAGGGTCCGCACCTCGGTGAGCGGGGTGCGGCCGGTGACGGCGCGGGCGGCCACGGAGGGGTCGGCCGCGGCGGTGAAGAAGCCGCCCTCCTTGTTCCGGAGCAGGGTGTCGACGGCGGCCTCGTCGGTCAGTGAACCCGGCGGCAGGCGGTCCAGTCGGTCGTCGACGTGGGGACGGACGCTCCCGTCGGACAACTCGAACAGAAGTACGGAATCGGAGAGCACCAGGTGCTCGATTTCCCGTGTGTCCCAGCGCGCCATGACGGCCGTCGCCTGGGGTGTCCGGACGTGAGAAAGGTCACACGTGGTTCGGTGGGACTCGGCGGTACGCCGAATGGACTCGGCCAAGATCTCTTGGAGGGTCAGATCCTGTCGTGAAACGGACAGTTCGATCAGTGATCCGCCCAGTCGCGCGGTGAACCAGGGGACCGAGTGCACGCAGCCGTCGTCACCGCGCGGCGGAGTCACCCCGTCGAGCAGGACGAGTGTCCCGCCCTGGCCGGAAGCGGGTAGGGCGGTGGCGGCCCAGTCCTCGTTCGGGCGGTCGGCGCGGCCGGCGGCGGTGGCGAGTTCGATGCGCATGTGGTCAGTCTGCACGACGTCTTCACGAGCCCTGCACGTGGCCGAAATTGGCCTGTACCAGCAGGCCAAGGGCTGCGTAGAGGCGGAAGGAAGGGATCCGCGTGGCGTGCGGGCGGGCATCCTGCCAAAGCCTGGACGGAAGTTCCAGCCGACGGTTCAGGTGTGGCCGGGCGGCCTCCGGGGGAGACTTGTTCGTCAACTCTGGAGTGATGTTCACTCGTTCGGGTGGCGGAGCGGTTGATGCGCGCCCCCCTCTCAAAAGCACTGGAATGGTCGGAAGCCGTACCAGGGGTCGGGGCGCTCGCTCACACGTGACCGCGCGTCACCTCTGCTTCAAGGGCGGACGAGTCAAGAATGCGAGCACCGGTGCAGAAGAAGCGGCCTCGGAGCAAGGGCAGCGAGCACAGCGGATCCGGGGCGACGCCTCCGGTGTCCGACGGAAGCGGGAAGACCCGGCGCGCGGTGCGCGTACGCAGCAGGTTGGTCGCCGGTGTCGCGGTCGTCGGCATCACCGTCATCGCCGCGGGCGCCCCTGCGATCCTCGGCGTGTCCTCCGACTTGAACGAGTCACAGCGGCTGGTCACCCTCGCCGAGCTCAACCAGCAGGCGATCGCGCTCGCGCACGCCCTCGCGGACGAACGCGACGAGGTCATCGCCCTCATCGCGGCGGGCCGGGACGGGAAGTCCGGTGGCACGAGCGACACCGATGCCCGGGGTGCCCGCGTCGACCGGCAGGTGGACGAGATCGGCACCGCGGCCCCCGCGGCGCTCCGCCGCGACCTGGCCACGATCCCCTCGCTGCGCCGCGACGCGCTCGGCGGCAAGGGCACGGCGCTGGAGACCCACCAGGCGTACACCGACGTCATCGCCAAGCTCCACGCCGTGGCCGACGAGCTCGCCCGGAAGACCCCGCCGCGCGCCGTCGACGCCACCCGTGCCCCGCTCGCCCTCGGCCGGGCCACCGAGCAGGCGTCCGCCACCCGGGGGCTGCTGCTCGCCGCGCTCTCCGTGCCGGCCGGGGACACGAGCACACAAACCGACCCGATCACCGGCCTGCCCGTGCAGACCGAGGACGGGGGCAGCGACGAGGACAACCGCACCCGCGACGGGCTGAGCGCCGCGGCCCAGCAGGCCAGGGTCGGTGAACTCGCCTCGCTCGCCGACTTCGACCAGTCCGCGAGCCCCGCCACCCGCGACACCCTGACCTCCACCGTCACCGGACCCGAGGTCACCAAGGCCGAGAAGTACCTCAACACCCTCGCCGACCGCCCGGAGCTGTCCGATTCCGACCGGCGCACCAGCCGCAAGAAGGTCGAGGAGGCGCTCTCCGCCCGGATCGACCGGATGCGGAGCGTCGAGTCCGCCCTCGGCACCGAGCAGGTAGCGAGCTTCGAGAAACTCCGCGGCGACGACGTCACCGCGCTCGAACTGCGGATCGCGCTGCTCGGCGGCTGCCTGCTGATCGCGGTCGGTGTCTCGACGGCTGTGGCCCGCACCCTCACCCAGCCGCTCGCCGTCCTGCGGATCGGGGCCGCCCGTCTCGCGACGGAGCCCGCCACCGCCGAACCCGTGCGCTACAAGGGCCGCAACGACGAGTTCGCCCAGGTCGTGCGCTCCGTCAACGAGCTCCACGGGCGGCTCCAGGAGCTGCTCGGCGAGCAGCACGGGCGCTTCGAGGGACTGCGGGCCGAGCACGCCGAGCTGCTCGCCGGACGCGAGGCGCTCACCGCCCAGCGCGCCGAACTCCAGCACCTGACCGCAGACCTGACCGCCCAGCTGGAGCAGCTGAAGCACACGGTCCACCACACCTTCGTCAACCTCTCGCTGCGCACCCTCGGCCTCGTCGAGCGACAGCTCGGGGTCATCGAGAGCCTGGAGGACCGGGAGCAGGACCCGGAGCAGCTGGCCACCCTCTTCAAGCTCGACCACATGGCCACGGTCATGCGGCGGCACAGCGAGAACATGCTGGTCCTCGCGGGCACCGAGCACGGGCACGGGCACGCGGGCCCGATCCCGCTGGTCGACGTGGCGCGCGCGGCCGTCTCCGAGATCGAGCGGTACGAGCGGGTCACCATCCAGGCCCTGCCGCCGCACGCCCAGATCGCCGGATTCGCCGCCGACGACCTCAGCCACCTCGTCGCCGAACTCCTGGAGAACGCGACCTCCTTCTCACCGCCGGACTCCCAGGTCCAGCTCTCCGGCTGGCTGCTGGAGACGGGCGAGGTCATGCTCTCCGTCCAGGACGAGGGCATCGGAATGCCGGCCGAGCGGATGGCCGAGCTGAACTCCCGGCTCGCCGATCCCGCCCTGTTCGACACGGTGGAACGGGACGACCGCGGGGAGGTCGAATCCGGTCTCGGCCTCCATGTCGCCGCCCTGCTGGCCGCGCGCCACGGCGTACGGATCCAGTTGCGCGAGCACACCGGCAGCGGGGTCACCGCAGTCGTCGTACTGCCCAAGGCCCTGCTTCCGAAGGCGCCGTCGGCCGCCGCGCCGCCCCCGGTGAAGATCTCCGAGGACGGGCCGGGGCTCAACCTGCCGGGTTCGGTCGCCGAGGCCAATTCCCACGCGCTTCCCGCACGTGCACCCGGCCAGGAGAGCAACGCACTCCCCGCCGGTGCGCCGGGCCGGGAGGGCAACGAGCTCCCCGCACAGGCGTCGGGCCGAGCCGACGACCCGCTGATCGCCGCCGCAGAGCGCGCGATCCGTGCGTCCGAAGCCGACGTCGCGGCCGGTCCCGAGGCCGTGCCCGGCTTCGAGCGGGCGGAGGAGCACCCGACCGCCCCGGCGGCCGATGCCGGCTTCGTCCCGGCGGCGGACGCGGAGACCGCCCCCGCGCCGCACGCTGCGGTGACCGCGTCTCACACCCCGGTGGCCGACGTCGGCTTCGTCCCGGCGGACCACGGGCCTGTCCCGGCGCACGATGCCGAGCCCGCAGGCGACTCCGAGATCACGATGCAGGTCCGGCTCCCGGTGGCCCCGAGGACCGAGGACACCCCCGGGACAGCTGCGCCCGGCCCGTACGCCATCGGCCCCGACCGGCACGAGCGCAGCGCCGACGCGTCCCCGGACCCCTTCCGTCCGGCCGGATCGGACCCGCACGTCGCCCCGGAGCCGCACCCGACGCCCGCACACGCCGCCGACACCACCCCGGAGCCGTACCTCACGTCCGTTCCCGAGCCGGAGCCGGAGCTGTACCTCGCGTCCGTTCCCGAGCCGGAGCCGTACCTCGCCCCGGAGCCGCCCGCCGCCCCGGAGCCGCACTTCGCCCCGGCCGCCGAGACCGTCCCGGCCCCCCGGCGGCCGGTGCAGTCGGACGTGGAGCAGCCGCAGCAGGAACGCCTGACGGACAAGGGGCTGCCCAAGCGCACCCCCCGGGTCGTCAAGCCCAGCACGGCGCCCGCCGCCGAGCGCAAGGAGGGCGGCCTGGACAAGGAGGCTCTGCGCCGTCGGCTCGGCGGATTCCACCAGGGCGCCAAGAACGGTCGCCGCGACGTCGAGGCGGAACTCGCCGGGACGACGGCGACCCAGCCGCTCCCCGGCGTCACCGCGCCCGTCGCGCACACGGACCATCGCGCACCAGCCGCACGCACCGCGCCGACCGACCATCGCGCACCCGCCACGGCGACCGACCATCGCGCACCGGCCAACCGCACCAACGACCGAACCGATGAGACGGGGGACACAGTCGAGGAGGCACGCAGTTGACTGCGCCCAGCACATTCGGGCTGAGCACCGAGGCCCGGAACCTTCACTGGTTGCTGAGCAATCTGGTGGAGGAGGTGCCAGGGGTCCACTCGGTCACCGTCGTGTCGTCCGACGGGCTGATGCTGCTCTCCTCCGACCCCGGCCATCTCAACACCCCGGCCACCGGCCGCCACGACGGGCCCAGGGGCTCCAGCGCCGATCTGGCCACCATCGTCTCCGGCATCGGCAGCCTCACCCAGGGGGCGGCCAAGCTGATGGACGGCGGCGGCGTCAAGCAGACCATGGTCGCCATGGACGAGGGCAGCGTCTTCGTCATGTCGATCAGCGACGGCTCACTGCTCGGCGTACACGCCACGCCGGACTGCGACATGAGCGTCATCGCCTACCACATGGCGCTCTTCGTCGGCCGGGCCGGACACGTACTCACCCCCGAACTCCGCAGTGAGCTGCGCAAATCGATGGAGAGCACCCAGTGACGTCCGCCGCCGAACCCGTCCGCAGGCTTCCCGTCCGCGGCTCCGACCGAAAGTCCGCGAGGGTCCGCCCGTACTCGCTCACCGGCGGTCGCACCCGCTTCGGCCACGTCCTGCTCGTCGAGACGTTCGTCGCCGCGCTCGAAGCGCCCGAGGAGCGTCGCGAACTGGCCAACGACGCGTCAGTCGGCCGGCTGATGCCGGAGCTCCAGGCCATCGTCGAGATCTGCCGCCGGATGCGCACGGTCGCGGAGATCTCCGCCCTTCTCAAGATGCCGCTCGGTGTGGTCCGGGTCCTGCTCAGCGACCTCGCCGACCAGGGAAAGATCCGCGTGTACGGGACCGGTCACGGCACCGGCCAGCCCGACCGCGCACTGCTCGAAAGGGTGCTCGATGGACTCCGTCGTCTCTGAGCGGTCGCTCTTCGCCCTGCGCCAGCCGGGGGCCGAGAACCAGGCCGACGAAGGGCTGCAGGCCTGGCAGCTGGACCGTACCCGGGCACCCATCGCCACGAAGATCGTGGTCGCGGGCGGGTTCGGCGTGGGCAAGACGACCTTCGTGGGGTCGGTCTCCGAGATCACCCCGCTGAAGACCGAAGCGATGATGACGCAGGCCAGTGAGGAGACCGACGACCTCACCGCGACGCCCGACAAGCTCACCACCACCGTCGCGATGGACTTCGGCCGCATCACGCTCGCCGACGACCTGGTGCTGTACGTCTTCGGCACCCCGGGCCAGCAGCGCTTCTGGTTCATGTGGGACGACCTGGTGCGCGGTGCCATCGGCGCGATCGTCCTCGCCGACACCCGGCGTCTCGCCGACTGCTTCCCGGCCCTCGACTACTTCGAGAGCTGCGGGCTGCCGTACATCGTCGCCGTCAACCACTTCGAGGGGACACCGACGTACGAGGCGGAGGACGTCCGCGAGGCCCTGACCATCCCGTCGCACGTGCCTGTTGTGATCATGGACGCACGTCGGAGGATCACGGTCGTCGAGTCGCTGCTGGCCCTCGTCGGCCACGCCCTGGACGTCACCCCCTGACGCGGTCGGGCGGCCGGTCCGGCCGTCCCCACCCCGCACGGACACGCAGAACATCGGAGAACCGCGATGCGGAAGATACTCATAGTCGGAGCCGGGCAGTCCGGTCTCCAGCTGGCCCTCGGACTCCAGTCCAAGGGATACGCAGTCACCCTGATGTCCAACCGCACCGCCGACGAGATCCGCTCCGGCCGGGTCATGTCGACGCAGTGCATGTTCCACACGGCGCTCCAGCACGAGCGCGACTACCAGCTCAACTTCTGGGAGTCGCAGGCCCCGCGCATCGAGGGCCTCGGCGTCTCGGTCGCCGCCCCCGACTCCTCGCGCGCCGTCGACTGGGTCGGCAAGCTGAATGGTTTCGCCCAGTCCGTCGACCAGCGCGTGAAGATGGCCGGCTGGATGGACACCTTCGCGCAGCGCGGCGGCCAGCTCGTCATCCACGGTGCCGCGGTCTCGGACCTGGACTATTTCTCGCGCACCTACGACCTGGTGCTGGTCTCCGCGGGCAAGGGCGAGCTGGTCTCCATGTTCGGCCGGGACGCGTCCCGTTCGCCGTTCGACGCCCCGCAGCGCGCCCTGGCCGTGGCGTACGTCCATGGCATGGGCCCGCGCCCCGAGCACCCCGAGTTCGACGCGGTCCGCTGCAACCTGGTCCCCGGCGTCGGCGAACTCTTCGTGATGCCGACCCTGACCACGTCCGGCCGCGCCGACATCCTGTTCTGGGAGGGGATACCGGGCGGGCCCGTCGACGTGTTCCGGGGCATCAAGGACCCCTCCGAGCACCTCGCCACGACGCTGGAGCTCATGGAGCGGTTCCTGCCGTGGGAGTACGCCCGCGCCACCAAGGTCGAACTCACCGACGCCAACGGCACCCTGGCCGGCCGCTACGCCCCGACCGTCCGCAAGCCGATCGGCCGACTGCCCAGCGGCGGCCTGGTGCTCGGCGTCGCGGACGTCGTCGTCGCCAACGACCCGGTCACCGGCCAGGGCTCCAACTCGGCCTCCAAGTGCGCCAATTCCTACCTGGACTCGATCATCGAGCACGGCGACCGAGAGTTCGACGCGGACTGGATGCAGGCCACGTTCGACCGCTACTGGGAGACCGCGCAGCACGTCGTGAAGTGGACCAACGCGATGCTCGGCGTCCCGCCGGAGCACGTGCTGAACCTGATCGGTGCGGCGGGACAGCTCCAGCCGGTCGCCGACCGCTTCGCCAACGGCTTCAACAACCCGGCGGACTTCGAGAACTTCTTCTTCGACCCGGAGAAGACCAATGCGTACCTGGCCGAGGTGACCGGGGCGGCGTAGGCCGTCCGGCCGCGGCAGTCGGGGCGGGGTCCGTCGGGAGGCCGACGGGCCCCGCCCCGTCCGTGCCGTATGCCCTCGGCGCCGCGCGTTCTCGGCGCTGCGTGTCCTCGACGGCGGCGCGGCCCGCCCGGACGGCCCGCTACTCGCCGGGGGCCGAGGACGAGCCGTACCCCGCGTCCGAGCCCGCGGTCGCCGTCTCGGGGAGCCGGGGCGTGTGGTAGTCGGCCAGCGGGGTGCCCCCAGGGTCCGGGCGGACGGCGCCGAGCAGCGGGTTGGACGCCACCGGCGAGACCTTGACCCGCGTGCCGGGCCGGGGCGCCTGCACCACCAGGCCGTTGCCGATGTACAGCGCCACATGCGTGGCCTTCGGGAAGTAGACCACCAGGTCTCCCGGGCGCAGCGCGTTCAGCGGCACCCTGCGCAGTTGCCGCCACTGCTCCTGCGAGGTCCGGGGGATGACCCGGCCCGCCTTCGTCCATGCCTGCGAGGTCAGCCCCGAGCAGTCGAACGAGTCCGGCCCCTCGGCGCCCCACACGTACGGTTTGCCGAGCTGGTCGATCGCGTACCGTACCGCCGCGCCGCCCGCCGCCGACGGCGGCCGGACCGAGGACAGTGCCCCCGAGGCGACCAGGGCGCCCTGTGCCTTCGCGGTGCTCTGCTGCTCCAGCCGGGCCAGCTCGGCGAGCTGTGCGGCGGAGAGCGTGGCCAGTTTCGCCTCCACGGCCCGCAGCCGGGTCCGCACGGTGTCGCGCTGCTTCCTGCGCTGCGCGGTCAGGGCCCGCTGCCGGTCCAGCACCTTGCGCGACTCGGCCGCCAGGGCGTCGGCGCGCTTCTCGGCCGCCGTGAGCCGTTTCACCGTCGCCGCCCGCCAGGCCGCCGCGCGACGCAGCAGATGCTCCTGGTCCATGAGGTGCTCGGGGTCGGGGGCGAGCAGCAGCCGGGCGTACGCGGAGAAGTCCGAACGACCCCGGTACTGCTCGCGGGCCAGTTGCCCCGCGGCGTCGCGGCCGGCGGACAGCGCGGTCCGGGCGGCGGTGAGGGAGACGCCGAGCCGCTTCGCCTCGGCCGTGCGCTTCTTCAGCTCCGCCGCGGTCCCGTTGTACGCCTCGGTGGCCTCCTCGGCCTGCTGGTAGAGCTTCTGGAGCTCGGTCAGCAGCGGCGCGACACTCCGGGGCGGGGCCGGTGCGGCGGGCGGCGGCTTCCCGGCGCTGTTCGCCGAGGGGCCCGGGTCCGCGGGCGCGGCGAACGCCGACGGGCTCATGACGGCCGTGACCAGTGCCGCGGTGCAGGCACCGCGCAGGACTCCGCCGGGCACGACATCACCTCCGGTGACGGGGCGCGTCGCGGGACCGCCCCATGAGCGAGCGAACGCATCCATACGGACACCCGTCGCCGGAAGTTACAAGGACCGCGCGGTGTGGCGACCGGCCGTTCGCCCGGAAGGCGGCAGCGCGGGAGGTCCGGCCGGAGCCGCTCGGCGCCACCGGGCACCGGGGCGGCTCAGGCGACGGGGAACGCGTAGAAGATCCGGTCCCGCTGGACGACGGCGGTCCGACCGGTGGCCAGTACCCGGTACGGGGCGGTGACCGTGGGGCCCTTCGGGTCCTGGGCCCCGATGTCCTGGAACTTCCACAGCCGGCGCCCGTCCTGCGCCGCGAAGGCGGTGACCTGCGATCCGTCCGCGGCCAGCAGCGTCCTGCCGGTCGTGCTGAGCGTCACCGCCGGGGCGGTGGCGCCCGGTGCCGCCTCCGTCGAGCGCCGCCAGCGCAACCGGCCCGTCGCCCGCTCGACCGCACCCACCTCCTGGTTGCGATGGGTGGTGTACAGCAGTGCTCCGCCGACGACGGGCGTGCCGTACGGGAGGCCGGTGGTGCCGTTCAGGATCCACTTCGGCGTGCCCGCGGGGGTCTCGAACGCCTGGAGGTCGTCGCCCGCGGCCGCGTACAGCAGCCCCTGTTCGTCGCCGGTGGCCGCGCCGTCCGGTGCGACCGTGCCGATCACCCTGGCCCACAGCTGCTTCCCGGTCGTCCGGTCGAAGCTCCGGAAGACGGCCTTCCCCTTGACCGCGGCGAGGTCGGCGGGGGTGAGGGTGGCCGGGTCCTGGCGCACGACGACGTTGTTCGTGCCCCGGGCGATCAGCCGGTACACGGGGGCGGCGGGGCCCCGCCCGACCGGCACCGGGGCCCGCCACAGCTCCTTGCGCCGGAGCACGTCGTAGGCGAAGAGGTACGCCTTGACGACCTGGGTGTCCTTGCCGGGCTTCTTGCCCTTCTTCGGAGGCGGGGCCTTGACGGTGACCTTGTGCGAGCCGGTGAACCAGATCACGGACCCGTCCGCGCCGACGGTCTCCGAGACGGCGAGGTCCGGCACGCCGGGGAGCAGGGCCGCGTGGCTCTGCCGGTGCGCGACCTTGCCGTCCTTCGGGGATAGCCACAGGAACGCGTCGGGCCCCGCGACGAAACAGAGGTCCTTGCCGGCCGGCAGCGCGGCGCGCCCCTTGGCGGCGTCCGCGTTCGCCCACACTCGGCGCCCGGTGCGCAGGTCGACGCCGGTCGCCCCGTTCTCGGCGGTCAGTACCAGCAGACGCTCGTTCCAGAGGGCGGCGGTGAGCGGCGGCGGCTCGGCCGCCGGGTGCCGGTAGACCCAGCGCGGCCGCGGCGCCAGCCCCGCGACGACGGGACCGCTGCCGCCCGGCGAGGGCTTTTGGTCCTCCGTCGTCCCGTCACCGGACGCCAGCGCGTACGCCCCGCCGCCACCGATCACCAGTCCCGCGGCACCGGCCGCCAGACCGATGAACAGCCCGCGCCGGTCCAGGGCAGCGGGCTTGGAAGGGGTGGGAGGGGCGGAAGAGGCCGAGGGGGCGGGGGGAACGGAGGCGGAGGACGGCGGAGGTACGGGTGTCGGCAGCGGGCCGGGGGCGGTCGGCGCGAGCGGCGGCCCGGCGGCGGGTGCGGCCGGGGGAGCGGTGAGCTCGCGCGGGACGGACAGCTGGGTCGTCGGCCGGTCGGTCCTCGGGCCGTGGCGGTCGACGCCACCGAGCTGGGTGGTGCGGGTGTCCGGGGTGAGGTCGGGCGCGGGCGCCGGGTCCGGGGCGGCGGCACCCGGCGTGTCCGGTGCCGCGACGGGGGTACCGGTCGGCCCGTCGGCCGGGACGGTGTCCGCGGTGCCGCCGACCGATCCGCCCGACGGCCGATCGCGCCCGGCTTCGGTCGCGGACCGTGCCCGCAGCCGCTGTTCCGTCAGTGCGGCGGTCAGCGGCTCCGGCAGCAGGAGTTGCCCGGCGAGTGCCGCCGCCCCCTCCGGGGCCAGCTCCGCGGCCACCGTCCCCGCGCTCGGCCGGCCGGCCGGGTCCTTCGCCAGGCAGCGGGCGATCAGGCCGCGCAACTCCTCGGGGACCGCGCCGAGTTCGGGGTCCGTGCGGGCGATGCGCTCGGCGGCCTCGGCGGGGGGTCCGTCGGCGAGCGGGGTCGTGCCGGTCGCCGCGTACGCCAGCAGCAGGCCCAGTACGAAGAGGTCGGAGGCCGGTCCGGGCTCCTCGCCCGCCACCTGCTCCGGGGTGAGGTAGCCGAGCCGTACGGACAACTGCCCGCCGGAGCGGGCCTCGGCGGCGGCCGCCGCGCCCAGCGGGCCGAACGCGGCGAGCCGCGGCCCGTCCTCGGCCAGCAGCACCGTCCCGGGCGCCAGCCCCTGGAGCACGGCTCCGGTGGCGTGGACCCGGGACAGGACCTCGGCGACGCCCGCGCCCAGTATCCGCACCACGGCCTCGGGGAGCGGGCCCGCGGCCCCGATCGCCTCGGTGAGTGTCAGGGCGGGCACATGGGGGCCGGCCGTCCACGGCAGCTCGTCGGCAGTGTCGTCGGCCGGGGCATCGAACCGGGGCTCGACCCAGGGACCGGCGAGCAGGTCCGCGGTGCGGGCCTCCGCCAGGAAGCGGCGCCGGAAGGCGGGCAGTGCGGCGAGTTCGAGCCGGGCCGCGGTGACCACCACCGGCCGGTCGGCGGCTCTGGGGTCCTCGGCGGATGCGTCGCGCGCGAGGTACTGCACGGTGCTCGCGGTCTCACGGAGTCGCGCTCTCAGGGCGTACGGGCCGATTCGGCGTGGATCGTCCTGACGCAGCGCCTCCATGGCGCACCCCCTTGCTGACCGTGCGGACCGGAGCGTCGATCCTACGACCTGGGGAGCAACAGGGAGTGGGCTCCCGGCGCCCTGCGACTCCGCCTCCGGCGTTGTCGTCGGTCGCGAGGACTCCGCCCTCACTCCCTCCTCCGTCTCGGATGCGAAGTCGCATGACACCGCTCGCTGGTCCACCCCCCGTTGCTCCCCAGGCCGTTGCGACCTGGGAAGCAACGGGCAGCGGGCTCCCGGCGCCCTGCGACTCCGCCTCCGGCGTTGTCGTCGGTCGCGAGGACTCCGCCCTCACTCCCTCCTCCGTCTCGGATGCGAAGTCGCAT